>NZ_JBSXOB010000058.1:0-2758 GCF_056857915.1 Marinobacter sp. B-12
GGGTATCCGGAATTTCTGGTTGATAAAATGCCAAAGATGTAAAGAAGAAAATCTTTCTCAGCGGATTATCTGATTGATCCTCTTCAGCCTACTCTACTGCCAATTTTCTGTTTCCACCTTCGCCTGAGTCTTCATAGCGATGCTGACTAGGGAGGACAGCGAGAGCTGGGCAAGCGTCAAAGCGGTTCTGGTTCATGCGCAATCCGAACACCTGCACAACATTCCTCTTGTAAGAAACCGATCAAATTCTCTAGGTGCCCATACTCGGATATACAGACAATCGTGCGGCTATGTTTCTCCTGCCGGATCAGCCCTACCTTGGCCATGCGCGCAAGGTGATGTGATAGCGTCGAAGCAGGAATACCCAGCCCCTTCTGGATATCTCCGACCGAAGCCCCATCATGGCCAGCTTTGACCAGAAAGCGGAACACGGACAGTCGGTGACTATTCCCTAGCTCAGCTAAGCTGGCTGCAACCTTTTCGTGATCCATAGCACGCCCCAATAATTCGATGTTTCTAGAATTATAGTTGACAGGTCGGATAAACGCAAGTAGGCTGCGTACATCATTTCGACAATACTAGAAATATAGGAGTAATATTGAATGTCATCTCAACTCCAAGACGCTCTAGGCATGTTCGCCTTTCTCGCTATCGAGCTATCGGTTTTATTCATTGGCATTAGCTTGCTGGTCGGAGTTCTTCAACGTCACATCCCACCATCCAAGGTGGAAGCGTTACTGACTTCCAGTGGGAAGCGAGGCTATTTTCTTGCTGCTGGTTTAGGAGCTATAACGCCCTTCTGTAGTTGCTCGACTATCCCCATGTTGAAAGGGTTGATTCGGGCACGGGCCGGTTTTGGGCCGATGATGGTGTTTCTTTTCTCATCTCCGTTGCTGAATCCTATCGTCGTCGGCCTGCTGGTTGCCACGTTTGGATGGACACTTACTGCTATCTATGTGCTCGCCGCTTTGGTGGTCGCGGTAGGTGCCGGATGGCTGCTTCACACGCTTGGCTTCGAGCGTTATGTGCGCCGGACGGCGACACAAGAGAGCAGTGGATGTAGTTCATCAGCAAGCCCGTGCAGTGCTACATCGACCGCATCGAGTTGCGGCACCAACAGCTGCGACACCACTCCGAAGACGGCTTCTTGCGGGGCTGATAGGAAGACAACAGTCTCTACGTCTAGCGAATGCTGTGACAGTCAACCCACTGTCACGGTTAAGAAAGAAGGGAAGTACAGTGGTGTGTGGCGGGAAGCTTGGTCGGACTTTATCGATGTGTTGCCTTACCTGCTCATCGGTATTGCGATTGGCAGCGTGGTCTATGGTTTCATGCCCACTGACTTATTGGAGCAGTATGCAGGCCCAGATAATCCCTTTGCCATTCCAGTTGCCGCTGTCATCGGCGTGCCGTTGTATATTCGCGCTGAAGCCGTCATACCTCTGGCAGCGGCTCTGATGGCCAAAGGCGTGGGTGCCGGGACGGTGCTAGCGTTGATCATCGGCAGTGCCGGAGCCAGCCTGACTGAGCTCATTCTGTTGCGCTCTTTGTTCACGCTGAAGCTTTTAGCGGCGTTTTTAGCAGTCATTTTTGCTATGGCGATGATTGCCGGTTACGCCACCTACCTGTTTTTCTGATCAAGGCGGGAGATGATTAATTCGTTAAGCCTTCCTGGGTACCAGTTGGTGGATTCTGATGAGCAGAATGAAGACATACATTTTCGGCTTGAAGCACCTACACCAGTAGCCTGCGAGGGGTGCGGCGTGCAGGGTGAGTTCGTGCGGTTCGGCAAGCGTGACGTTCCCTATCGTGATCTGCCCATCCACGGCAAGCGGGTCACTCTCTGGGTGGTCCGCCGCCGATACACCTGCCGGGCCTGCAAGACAACATTCAGGCCCCAGCTACCGGAGATGGTGGACGGATTCCGTATGACACTGCGGCTGCATGAGTACGTGGAGAAGGAATCCTTCAACCACCCCTACACCTTTGTGGCGGCACAGACCGGCCTGGACGAGAAGACGGTGCGCGACATCTTCAACGCCCGCGCCGAGTTCCTGGGGCGCTGGCACCGCTTCGAGACGCCCCGCATCCTGGGCATTGACGAGCTATACCTGAACAAGCGCTACCGCTGCATTCTGACCAACATTGAGGAGCGAACCCTGCTCGACCTGCTGGCCACCCGCCGCCAGGACGTGGTGACCAACTACCTGATGAAGCTGAAAGACCGGCAGAAGGTCGAGATCGTCAGCATGGACATGTGGAACCCCTACCGGGCAGCGGTCAAGGCTGTGCTGCCCCAGGCCCGTATCGTGGTCGATAAGTTCCATGTGGTGCGCATGGCCAACGATGCCCTAGAGAGAGTGCGCAAGGGCCTCAGAAAGGAGCTGAAACCGTCCCAGAGCCGGACTCTCAAGGGAGACCGGAAAATCCTGCTGAAACGCGCTCACGAAGTCTCAGACCGGGAGCGCCTCATCATGGAGACCTGGACAGGCGCGTTCCCGCAACTGCTGGCCGCCTACGAGCACAAGGAGCGCTTCTACGGCATCTGGGACGCCACCACACGGCTCCAGGCAGAAGCCGCCCTGGACGAGTGGATAGCCACCATCCCGAAGGGCCAAAAGGAAGTCTGGAGCGATCTGGTCAGGGCAGTGGGAAACTGGCGCGAAGAGACCATGACCTACTTCGAGACGGACATGCCCGTCACCAACGCTTACACGGAGTCCATCAACCGACTGGCCAAGGACAAGAACCGTGAAGG